>NZ_MAQZ01000115.1:0-17997 GCF_001756285.1 Frankia sp. CgMI4 | reverse complement strand
ATCACAGGCGCCGGTGCCGGCATCGTCGGTGGTGTCATCGAACAACGAGAGCTGAACAGAAGCTTCGCTGCTCATAGCCCGGCCAGCCACACGTCAGAACCCGACCCAGCCGCCGGCACCGACATCCCGTCGGGTGGATCATCACCGTGATCCCCGGCATACAGACCACGCCCCGCGTAGGTCCACGCCCCGAGGATCACTGTGTCGGGATCGCCGTCCGGACGACCGAACGCATCCACCGGCACCCGGCCCGCCATCGCCGCACCGATCGYGCGCGACCACACCCGCCGCACCGTCCGCAACGCGGTGAACGTGGTCGAGTAGGCCCGTGATTTTGACAGCCAGTGACCACCAAATCCCGCCTGATGGGCCCAGCGGACCAACCGCGGGATGTCACCGGAGTCCCGGCCGAGTGCCGCATCCAACGCCACCGCGAACACCGGATCGTGGCCGAGGCGCCAGCACGTCTCCACCAGCCGGCGCAGATGCGGGGGCAGCGTCAGCCGGCCGAGTGCGGCCAGCGACCGCACCGGATGATCCAACTCACCACCCGCCGCCGCGGACTTGGTGATGTACTTCGCCAGGTAGTTACTGACCCGGGACACATCCGCCGGCCCCTCCAACGCGATCCGGCGGATATCGACCTGTGCGCCCCAGCGCACCGCCCAGCCGTCATCCGCAACGGCGGTGGTGTCAAGGGTGAGCGCGTCCGGATCCGGAGCCGGTACTGCCACCACGCTCAGGACCCCGCGCAGCGCGTCTGCGACCAGCTCACCGGCCGCCCAGGCCGGAGGAGCCGAGCCCGGCCCGTCGGGACCGTCCACCCGGATCACTACGTGCAGGTGGACGACGCCCCGCGCCTGCATCTCCGCGACTTTCACGAACGACAGCCGCGCCGCGCGGCGCAGCCCTGCCACGGTCAGCCCGGCTGCCGCCGCCACCGCCGATTCCGTGCCGTCGCGGGTGGCCTTCCACAACCGGGGGACGAGCGCGTTCCAGACCACCGACCGGCCGTAGGCGTAACAGTCCGCGCACAACGGCGACCCGAGCCGGGAATCCGCCTCATGGTGCCGCTCATGACAGCCCGCCGGTTTCCCATGCGGACACAGACCGCGCCGGGGATGACACGCCCGCACCGGACCCGTCTTCCCGCCCCGCTGGCGCCGTGAGTGCACCGGCCCGAAGCTCGGCGCGGTCAACGTCACGAACCACGCCGGATGATCCGACACCGATGCCGGCACACCCTTGCCACCCGCCAGCCCGGCCAGGACCAGCCGCCGCGCGTCCCGCTTGTACACCGCCGAACAGGCCGGGCACGCGGACTCCCGCCGGTTGCCGCACCGCACATGCAGCACCCCGCCCGGCTCACCGGCACTGGTAAACGCCCGCCGGACCTCACCAGTACCGACATCCACATGATCAATATGGCCGGACAGGCGGATCGGGCGGGAACACCCACCCGCGACCGGCCGGTTTTCGGGCAGGCTCACGCCCACATCCACGGAAACCACCGCGTCCTTTCACCGCACAGGCCCAGCCCGACCCGGAAAAACCCACAGGACGGCCGCAGCCCACACGGACAACGAGAACGGGAACAGAAAAAGACCGGAAGATCAGCAGCGGCGGACCTCAACCGCCAGCCGGACCTACCCGGTCAACCCGTGAACGCACGAAAACCTGAACATCGACAGGACACGCCACATGCGGCACATCTGCACCCCAGACGGAAACGTCAACACGACTGGACACAGACCACAGTCGCGGTCTGTGGTGCAGCAGCCCGAGCCCGGTCCTGCCGCTCCCAGGCGGCTCTACGTGGACAGCCCGTCTATATGGCGTACTGCCTTACATGGCGCAGGGACCGTAGCCCCTCGAATGCCAATACCTACTATACCCGACCTGTCCGGGCTGAAACCAGCAAACACGACAACGGCGACCCCGAACGTCGGCCACGAGGGGAAGGGCCGGACACGTTCAGGGCCGCCAGCTCGACACGGTCACCGCCTACAGCAGCACGGAGTCCTCTCCCGCCGCCAGGACCAGCGCGGGAAAGTGCACCTCCCACACCTCGATCAGCGAGACCACCTCATGGTCACACACCCGCACCCGATGCAGCGTGAACGTCACCCCATCCGGAGTCACATCCGGGTTCGGCTTCGACCCCGCCATCACGACCCGAGGCGACTCGCCGGCGGCAAGCCTCGCCCGCCGAAGCCGGATGCCCACCGCCCACGCGACCCGCGACGCCATCAGCGACGTGAACCGGCGATGCAGCACCACCAGCCCCACCGGGCCGAGCTGTGCAATCCCGATGCTCGCCCCCACCATGATGTCCTCGTCCACCGCCATCTGATCGGACAGCAGCATCTGCTGAGCCTCGCTGTCCGCCTCCACCGCCTCCGGGAAGGAACCAACGATCAGACCGTCACACGGCAGGAGCAGGAACTCCGGAAGTTGCCCGGTGTGAAACTCCCACCCCGCGGCCCCTACCGCCACCGACCCTCTCACGACTCCTCCCAGCCCGGACGACCCAGGCCGGTCACAGGACCGCCACCACCCGGCGTCCCAGAAACGGCAGAGCCCAATACTCCGTCGCCGGAATCCCCCGCATCCGTGCGTAGTCCGCCATCCAACGCAGATCCACGAACGGCGCCACCACCTGAACCCCCGGCACCACCAACGCCCACGCCCCCAACGGGGTCACCAGGCCACCAGGGCCGATCACGCTCCCTGGCCCCGGACCGATACCCGTCGTCGTCATCCCACCCCCAGCCGTCATCATCGTCATCTACCAAGTCCTCCCTGCCCTCGTCCCTCATCGCCACCTCCCGAATTTGTCAGTCGTCGAACTCCCCGACATGGGCACCGGCRACGAAAACCCGCCACTCGACGCCCGAAAAAAGCAACGCCGGACCAAAACACGAAAATTCGTGCGTGGATCCGTCAGTTGGTGAGGGTCGGCAAAATCCCGTCAATCAGCTTGCGGAGTGGATCGCCGAGATCACCGTGATCGGCGTGACGGAGAAGCTGAACTGCGACACAGAGCTGAGAAAGGCGACCGTCACGGCTCGTCAGTACGTCGCCGAACTGGTCGTATACCTGATCTGCGACCGTCGGGACTAGGAGGCTTGTGCAGTACAGGGTGGCCGCATCCGCCCCCGCAGGCGCAGCGCCCCAGAACTCCCAATCGAGCAGGTAAGGAGTCCGCCGAGTGATGTTGGACCACCGCAGGTCACCATGCGCGGTGACCCAGGTTCCCACCGTGGGATCGATCGAGGGGCCGAACAGCCGGACGAGGACACGGCGCAACTGCTCTTGAGTTCGCGGAACACGCTCGGTCGGCTGTGYGGCGAGAGCGTCCAGGGATGCACGCAGAGAACGCCACCAGCCCGCCGTCAGATCGAGTTCGGTACGAAGGACCTCGGTATCAGAGCAGACCTTTTCCTCGATATAGTCGATGACCTCAGCGCGGATTCGTGTCCCGCCCGTATACCATTCGGTTCCCCCCTGCATGGCTGGACGCCGCACACTCCGAGGAAGGGCGTGAGCGGTCGCGGTGCCCGTCCAGACCAGCGGATGTACGTCAGATTCGGGTACARCCACCACCCGAAGCCAGCGGCGTACGCCGTCGACGTCGGCCACACATCCGATAGAACGGCCACCGATCCCGAGGYGGATGGGCCCKGCCGGGGCAGCGCGGAGACGTCGCGCCGCCTCATCGAGATGGTCAGTCGCGTTGCCCATCACRGCTCCGCCCCCGCGTGGATCGTCAGGTGTTCGTAACGTAGGACTATACGGTGTGGCACACCATCGAAGTGGACCGTGGGAAGCGGAGCTGCCGAGATTCGGTCACCAGGCTTGAGGAGTGCGCAGTGACCGAGCCGGTAGCTCAGCAACACGGAGCCGTCTTCGAGTTGGTACCGCGCCGGATAGTAGAAGGCGTCGCGAGCCGCAGTCACCGCGAGACGATCCAGGGCTGCACYGGGACTGATCATAGATCGTGCGCGGACGAGGGCAACGGTATCGGCATCAGAGCGGATAAGACGCGGATCAAGGTAGACCGAGCCGTCCAAATGCGGAAAATGCAGATGATAAGGTCTTCCGGCTTTACGTCGGGGCACCGGGGGGAGCCTTGACTGAATCCTCTCCCACGCCTGCCGCCCTTGCTCTTCTCCGTAGACCACGAAATCGATATCGCCACGTTCCGTGGCCGGCTTGTACATCGCGGACCCGTAAATTCCCAGCGCGGCAGTGGAAACGCCAAGAATAGCTGCCAGATATTCTAATGTCTCCCGGTGCTCGTCGATCAACTGTGGATCCCGAGTGGAGAGCACACCCATAATCRCCCCCGATTCTACCCGTACCATTTTACCCAAGTTCGGCTGAAGTACTTCCGGTGCGATCCGTCCGACGATGTCGTCATGCTCTTTCCCGGGCAGGYTCAGAACGCGGCTCCACCGTCTACCCCAGAGGCTGAACCCGGTGCCATAGCCGACTTCGGCGGCATAAGCGACGAGGCCGTAGAGGTCCTTATCGATGCTGGCGATCTTCGCGATGAGTAAACCAGCGTCGGTGACCACGATCGAGCAGGCCGGAAGGGTCCGATGATCTATCGGAGCGCGAAGCGGTATCACCGTGTCTCAACCGACGAGAGGATCGGTCGGGTTGGTCGCCGCCATCCCGCCAGCCAGCTCGACACCTGATCAGCCTCAATGACCTGGTAGACGATCTCGCAGAGAACGTCACCGTCGGTCTCTACCCGCACCTCATGCGGGACCCCGACCTTGCCGACCCCCAACGTCGGGCGTGCCGCGCACGTCACCACCGCAGCCGGCGGCGTGCACCGCTCCCGCAGCAGTCCCGCCACCACGAACGCCAACGCCATACGACCCGGCGGCGCTCCCGGCGGGCAGACCACCACAGAACCCACACGCGGCAGGCCGGCCATGCCCAGCGCAACCCGCACCAGTTCTGCCCGGGGCCTTTCGACGAACTCCACGTCCGCCCGAAGCCCGCCGCCCGCCACTGGCCGAGGCCGGGATCCGACCAACACCCCTGCCACACCCGGCAGCGGTACGCGAGGGAACTCCACCATCACTGAGCGGTCAGGACTCGCTTCGCCGTCCGAGTCGACGGTCACAGCCGTGACGATCCCCCCAGGGCCAGCGGCCAACGTGACTGCCGCACCTGGCAACCGGACCGGCCTACAGGGTCGCGCCGCCTGAACGGCGCCGGTCGTATCTGCCATGCAGTGAAGGTAGAGCCACGGAGCGCATCCGGAGGGTACTGTCTATACCCCCAACAGACCCACCTTCCGGGCCAGCTCGCTTGCCTGCTCTCGACGCCGTCCATCCCGCGCGTCCAGCTCTTCCAGAATGATCCGCCGCGCGTGGCCGTTGTACCGGATCRTCTCCGGCGCCGAGTCGTAGGCGTGATCGAGGAGACGAAGCGCTTCGTCGTACTTCCTGTCGATCTGGTAAGCCCGTGCTTGCTCGATCCAATGCCGCGCCTGCCGCGGATGGGACGGGATCACCGCCGCGCGCCACCGTTCCGCCTGTCGTACGCCCTCACCACTCTGTCGCAGCTCGACCGCAACCGTCACGGCGTGCGCRTGCATGACCGTCTGCGAAAACGACGTGACAGGATGAAAGTAGTCGTCCGGCAGTCGCCGCGCGACGGCGTCCGCCGCGTCCCAGTACCTCCAAGCGTTCCCGATCTCGCCACGCCGCGCCGCCGTGTAGCCGCTCTCGARCTGCAACGCTCCCCACAGCGCCGCCACGTCGTCAGTGGCGTCATCGCTGGACAGGCTGTCCCGCAGTAGCRCCGTCGCCTGACTGGCCACGACGTCCGCTGCATCCCAGTCCCCGGCCTCACGATGCGCCTGTGTCATCAGCCAGGCTGCCACCCCGACCGCATGCAGGTCGTCCGAGTCCAGCGCGGTCGAGACACCACGTTCCGCCACCCGCCAGACTAGATCCTGTGCGGGCTGGTAGGACACGAAAAACTGCGTCAGCGCGTACACCTCCGCCAACACGGCCAGCGCMGCACGGCGCTGCGGACCGTCCGCCTCCGCGCGGGCAGTGCGTTGCGCGTCATCCAGAAGCCCGGGCAACAGCCCCCCGAGAACCTCCCGATGATTCGGCGCCGCATGCCTCGCCCTCCAGGCCCAGGTCACCCGCCCCCGTAGATCTGCAACCGAGGGCGCAGGCTGATCGGCGGCTGAGACCGGCAACCTGTTGACAGCAGCCCGCACAGCAGTGAGCCGATCATGCCCTGGGCCGGAGAACAACACCACCGGGATCGACTGACCACCCGTCAGTTCCGCAAGGTCACGCACCCTGAGTGCTTCCGCCAACCGAAGCAACATCGACAACTTCGGAGCAGCCAACCGACCCGTCTCCACCGCCTTCACCCACGACGCCGAGCGACCGACCAGCCCGCCCAGAACCTCCCGMGTCATCCCCCGCCGCGTGCGCAGAACCTTCAGCCGTCGACCGACGGACAGCGCGTCATCCGAACCCGTCCCGCCAACGATCGCCATACCAACTCCCTTCGCACGCAGCGAAAAACCCTTTGATGATGATCCTCGCTAATTATCTCTACGGTTTCAAGGCCGCCCCTCCGGGGCGGCAACCCCCACATCCTGACCAAGCCGGACGTCGAGGCCGAGGGCGCCGCACACGCCACGCCGAACAGGACCCCGGCCGGCCCGGCCGCGCACCGGGATGGGGCCCCGCCTCCCTCCGGTCGGCACCCCACCCGGGCGCGTCGGACCGGCCGCCCGTTCGTCGCGTCGGAGCGTCGCGGGTCCATTACCCCCGCGAGCGTGGGGACGAAAATACGCAACAGAGCGTGCGAATTTCAGGCTTTTTTTGAAGGGCGCCAGCGGCCGGCAGATCCACAGCCGCCGCACCAGTAAACGCAGCAGCCAGCACAAGACAGATCGCTTGAAAGATCGTCGGAGGCGCATCGTAGCCCGCGCATCCGGCCATAAGCGTGGCCAGAACGGCTAGAAAGCACCTTGCGACCGCACTTCGCGGAACGCGATCCCAAGGGCGCCGATACACCGGCTCATACTACAAGGCGCGAGCATCTGTCAGGCAAGAGCAACGGGGCGCCGCCCCGGACCCCGGCCCTTCCTCTGGAGGAGGGGGAGCYGCCGCCGGTCACCAGGAGCCGGGCGCGCGGGACCGCTGATCTCCTCCGCCGGGCGGACACCCGAGGGGTTACCCCAGAACCTCCCGACCGTGCAAGAGCGCACGGCACCCAGCAGGCACGGCCGGAACGTCGGCGCTCTTGCACAGCCAGGAGAACCCGGGGTAAGGCGCAGCCTGCCCGCCCGACGGAGGAGATCAGCTCAGCCAGAAGTCCGTGAAAAATGAAGTTCGCCAGCCTGTTGCGTGCACCGGAACGATCCGTCCTCGAACTTGTCGCCGGTACTGCGCGCGAACCGCCTCGCCAGTTCGACGTGCCCTGGCCGGAGCATGTTGACGGTGAACCGGTCGCCGCCGCCGAACGCCGGATGGCAGCGTGCCGCCCGGGCCAGGCACACCGACACCAGCGGCGGCTCCAGGGACACCGCGCAGAACGAGCTCGCGGTGAACCCGTGCGGCGTGCGGGTTTCGCTCCGGGTGGTGACGATGACGACTCCGCTGGGGAAATGGGCCAGCGCCTCCCGGAGCTGGTCGGGGTCGGGGCCGGCGCCCCGAGCCACCGTCCCTGTCGCCGTGCGGGTGAGCGCTGGCATGCCTGTGCCGCCACCCGGGACGGTCACGCCGCCTCCTCCAGGTCCGGGCGCCGCGTGATGCAGGTCAGCAGGGAACGCGCGCCGACGTTGACATGGTTGCCGTACGGCACGAAGCTCGTGAGCTGCGACACCGTCATCCAGACGAAGTCCGGCGGTACCTCGAGCGGGAAGTCCTCGTCGGCCTCGACGAGCTGGTACCGGTTCTCGGCGTGGTAGAAGCGTCCGCCCTCCTCCGAGTGCACCACGTCGACGAGGATCCGCTCGGGTGGCGCGGCGAGCACGAAGTCGAGGAACGGCGGCTGCTGGTCGCGACCGAGGCCGCGGTAGTTTTCTGGTGAGCAGTTGACGGTGGGCGACATCTCCACGACGTCGCCCGTTCCGGGCTCAGTCCGGGCGTGCACCAGCAGGTGCCGGACGCCCTTGATCCACCTGGTCACGAAGGCGATGACGCCCTGGCAGGTCGGCTGGAACATCGGCTGCGACCAGCTCATGACCTCACGGTTGYTGGCGCGGACGCTGACGCCGATGACGTTGAAGAACAGCTCCAGCTCGTGGGAGATCCGATCACTCGACCGGATCCAGTCCTTGACCTCCGACAGCCGGATGACCTGACGGTCGAGCCGATACCGCGCCTTGACCTCCGTGAACCAGCTCAGCAGCTCGTGGGTGGTGTGCAACGCCTCGCCCCCACCGGTGTCGCCGGTGAGGAATGACATGCCGGACAGCACCGTCCGGGAGTCCATGTTGACGATGTTCTCCGCGTGCACCAGCTCCCGCAGCTGGGGTACGCTCAGCCAGCAGAAGTCGTCACGGACCTCGACATCGTCGTCCACCGCGACGATCATGTTCCGGTTTCGCTTGTTGAGGAACCACGAGCCCTGCTCGGACTGCAGGGAGTCGAAGACGACCCGTCCGGCCCGCGGCGCGAGGAAGTGCTCCAGGTAGGGCACCGAGCTTCCGCCGTGCACCCGGGTGTAATTGCTGCGGGTGGCCTGGACGGTGGGTGAGATCTGCAGCCCGTTGATGTTGCCCGGCTCCATCTTCGCCTGCATCAGGCAGTGCGGCACCCCGGCGAAGCTCTTGACCAGGATTCCGAGTATGCCGATCTCTGGCTGCAGGATGATCGGCTGGCTCCAGGTCGGCACCTCGCGGTGGTCCGTGGCGACCTCTATCCCCTCGATCGAGAAGAACTTCCCCGAACGATGCGAGAGATTCCCTGAATCACCGTCGAAGCCCCATCCGTCAAGCTGGTCGAGCGCGACGACGGATATCTGGTAGGTGTTCGCTTCAGCTCTCTGCTTGAACCATTCGTGGAAATCTGACAGCTGCTGGAACACGGGTCTTTCTCCCATCGTCGACTTGATGCCTACGGATGGCAGGGCACATGTCGGGCGCTCGTCAGTCGAGGCCCAGTCTGGCCGGAGCGGCTTGAAGAGCCGCGGAGACCCGCTCAAGAACCACTAAACCCGGTGCGTCGGGTGGCTGCGTGCGCCGGTGCGCGGCGGTGGGTGATGYCGCCGCGGGGCCGTCCCGGTGGTTCCGGCGTGCTGCCCAATCAAACGTCAAGCGTTCCTCCAGCGGTGTTTCGCAGAATACGGCAGAGCGGGCCGCGCCAGGAGCGGCCGGCGCCTGTGAATCCAGCGGATGGGGTCGCCGTGTACGAGGACAACCGAGCTGTCGAGATGTATGACGTCCTTTACCGCAGCCGGAAGGACTACGCGGCGGAGGCCCGGCGGGTCGCCGAGCTGGTCCGGACCCGCACGCCCGACGCACGCAGCCTGCTCGATGTGGCCTGCGGCACCGGAAACCACCTGGAGCACTTCGCGACGCTCTTCGCCGACGTAGCGGGGACCGACCTGTCGAAGCCGATGCTCTCGGTCGCCGGCCGGCGGCTCCCCGGCCGGCCGCTGCTGCAGGCCGACATGCGTAGCCTGTGGGTTGGCMGGACCTTCGACGCGGTCGTCTGCATGTTCAGCTCCATCGGCTATCTGCGCACTTTCGAGGACCTGGCGGCCGCGCTGCGCTGCATGGCCTCGCACCTGTCGCCGGACGGCACCGTCGTCATCGAGCCGTGGTATTTTCCGGACACGTTTCTGGATGGTTATGTCGCGGCGCACGCGGTGTCCGAGGGAAACCGGGCGATAACCCGTGTCTCCCACTCGACCCGCGTGGGTGACCAGACCCGCATGGAACTGCACTACCTGCTGGCCGGCGCCGACGGTGTCAGCCATATCAAGGAGATCGACCTGCTGACCCTGTTCACCCGGGGCCAGTACGAGGAGGCGTTCGCCCAGGCGGACCTCAAGGCGGAGCTCATCGCCGTCGACGGTGGACCCGGGCTGTTCGTCGGCATTAGGGTCTGACTGATTCGACGCGGACGATAGCACTGATAGAAAGGCGAGAAGATGACGGTGTCCTCGGAGCTCCTCACCTCCGTTCCTTCGGCCGAGATCTATCACGAGATCCTGCAGTTCTACGCGGCGCAGATGAGCCTGCTGGACGGCGCCGACCCTGACCCGGACGGCTGGGTGCGCACGTTCACGGCCGACGCCGTCCTGGACTCGAACCTGCAGGACGCGCCGGATATAGGGCATGTGGCCATCCTTGGCTCGCTTCGGGATGGCGTAGCGCGTATCCATGCCGCCGGTCCGCTCGATATCCGGCACTGGCTCGGGATGCTCGACGTGCGGTGGCAGCCGGACGGCAGCGTACGCGCGCGCAGCTACGCTTTTCCGACCGTCACTCCGTATGGCGRCCCCTTGGCATTGCGCGGCCACGTGCGTTGCTTCGATCACCTCGTGCGCGGAGTGGACGGCTGGCGGGTCTGTCATCGCTATCTGGCGGCGGATAGTGAACCCCGGTGAGGTCCGCCGCCGGCCCTGGCCTGATGTCGGCGGCCGGACGGGGTCCACCTCCGGTGGGCGTCGTCCCGGAGCGGCCGTGCGCACATCCTTCCCGAGGTGCCGGGGGCGCTCCCGGCGGGTTTTCAAACGGAGCAAATCGCTCCGTCGGAGCCTATAACGGAGCGGATTACTCCGCAAGGGATAGGATGCCGACATGGCCGGGCGCCCGACGCGTGCCCCGCGGCATGCGGAGGYGGAGCGCAACGACAGGGCGCTGCTCGATGCGGCTCGCCAGGTTCTGGCGGCTGACGGAGCCCATGCGTCGGTCGCCGCGATCGCTGCCCGCGCCGGCGTCGGGATCGGCAGTCTCTACCGGCGTTACCGCACCAAGGAAGAGCTGTTCCAACGGCTGTCGATGCTGTCGCTCGAAAGCTGGAACGCGGCCGCCGAGAGCGCCCTCGCCATCGACGACCCCTGGACGGGGCTGGCGGAGTTCGTCCGTGGCCGTATCGAGTTCGGCCAGGGCTCGCTCGCGCCGATCGCCGGCACCATCGAGGTGACCGAGCAGATGCAGGCCGCGGCGGACCTCGGCGACGAGCTGCTCGGTGCGCTGGTGGAGCGTGCCCGTCAGGCCGGGGTCCTACGGGGCGACGTATCCCATTTCGACGTCTCGCTGCTGATCGAGCAGCTCGGCCGGTCGCACCTGCTGGAGCAGGTCCGCGGGCTCGCCCGTGACGATCTGTTCGCGGCGGCGGCCCAGGCCCGGGCCCGCATCATCGCGATCGCGCTGGACGGGCTGCGTGCCGAGAACGGTCCGGCCCGAGCATCGCTGCCCGGTAGCCCGCCGACCAGCCTGCTCTTCGACGAGCGCTGGGTACGCCGGCCGGCGTCCGGCGATGACGGTGACGATGCTCTCGACTGACCCACCAGCTCGTTCTCCGCATCGTCCGCCCGCGCTCGACCGAGCTTTCATCGGATCCCCAGCGAACCCTGGGCTGTCCGCGGCCGGACGTCCGGCGGCGCTGTAACCCCGCCTGTCAGCATTCCGGTCCGGGGGGAATCCGGTCCCGGTCGGATCCGCGAATTCTCCGCCTAACGCGATACCGCCGGTCACTGCCGCTGCCCGGCGCCGCCATGACCGCATCGGGAATGGAGCGATCATGTCAGACACGGAATCTGGTCACAGCCCTCAGCCGGCTTCGGCGCTCGGCCGGGGCGATGCCGCACCACCGKGCCCCGTCCGCCGCACCTGGCTGGTCACCGGGGCTTCGCGGGGACTGGGCCGCGCCACCAGCGAGGTTCTGCTGGCCGCGGGCGACCGGGTCGTCGCGACGGCCCGCGACCGTGACACGCTCAAGGAGCTGGCTGAACGRTATCCCGACCAGCTTCTCCGGTTCGCCCTGGACGTGACCGACCGGTCAATGGTGTTCGACGTCGTGGACCGAGCGGTCGCCGCTGCGGGAAGCATCGACGTACTGCTGAACAACGCTGGCTACGGGCTTTCGGGTGCAGWCGAGGAAGTCACCGAGAAGCAGGCCCGCGCACAGCTGGACGTCAACTTCTTCGGTGCATTGTGGTGCACTCAGGCGGTGCTGCCTGTTATGCGCAGGCAGGGTGGCGGCCACATTCTTCAGATGTCCAGCATCGCCGGCGTGGCGACCTATCCTAACATCGGCATGTACCACGCCAGCAAGTGGGCGCTCGAAGGCATGAGCGAGACTCTGGCACACGAGGTCGCCGATTTCGGCATCCGTGTGACGATCGTCGAGCCGGGCGAGTTCCGGACCGACTGGAGCGCCTCCAGCATGGAGCGGGCGACGCCGATGACCGAGTACGACGACGTGCTCGCCCGGCGTCGGCACGGCATGTCCGGGGTGTACGCGCACGTCCAGCCTGGTGATCCCCACAGGCTGGGCAAGGCGCTGCGGACCGTCGTCGACGCCGCGCAGCCACCGCTGCGGATCCTGCTCGGCAACAGCGCGGCCGACCTCGCGCCGCAGGTGTACCGCGAGCGGCTCGCGGAATGGGAGCGGTGGGATGCGCTGGCGCGGACGACGGATTTCGCCAGCTGACAGGCCCGGAGCGGTGAGACCGCCCCGGGCACGGTGCCGGCGGCTCCTCGCGGCCGGGGCGGCATCGCGGCGGCCGGGGAAGCGCCGCGGGGAGCCGCGGACGCTCGGCTCAGGAGCCAGACCGGGGCGGTGGCGCGTCGTCGGCACTGGCGACCGCAGCCAGCACCGCCTTCTGCAGCCGGTCCCGACGCGCGGCGAGTTCCTCGTAGGCGATCCCGCCGAATGCCTGGTCCGTCTGGTCCAGCACCAGATCCAGGGTGTCCTCGTCCAGCACCGGCCGTCCCAGCGCCGCCCAGCCCTGCTGCAGGCCGCTGYCGAGTGTGCCCAGCCAGTTCCGCAGGCCCCCCGGCCCGCCGCCGAGGTGGAACGACTGGAAGGGACCAACCGTCGCCCAGCGTGGGCCGAGGGAGCCGGTCACGATGTCGTCGAGCTCGGCCACCGTCACCACCCCCTCGCGGACGAGGTGAATACTTTCCTGCAGGAGGGCTGACTGAAGCCGGTTCGCGGCGAAGGCGGCGATCGGCCGGCGCAGGACCACCGGAGTCTTCCCGACCGAGCGATAGAACTCGGCAGCCGCGCTGACCGCGTCCGGGTCCGAGGTTGTGTCTCCCACCACCTCCACCAGCGGTATYACGTGTGGTGGGTTGAACGGATGACCGACGATGAGGTGGCTCGGGTTGTCCATGCGGGCGCCCAGGTCGGCCGGCAGCATCGTCGAGGTCGACGACAGCAGCAGCGTTCCGGCCGCGGCGTGTTTCTCCAGCCGGGCGAACAGATCCTGCTTGATCTCCAGGTTCTCGGGTGTGTTCTCCTGGACGACCGCCACGTCCGCGACCGCCCGCTCCAGGTCCGGCTCGATCTCCAGCCGTCCGGCGAGGTCCGCGGGGTCCCGCGATGCGCCGGGCAGCCCCGGGGTGAACAGCCGCAGCGCATCGTGGATGACCGTCTCGATGTTGCTGCGGGTGCTGTTGACCCGCACCCGATACCCGTGGGCCAGAAACAGAGTGATCCATCCAAGCCCGATCGAGCCGGCGCCGATCACGGCGACCCGGCCCCGCTCGGCGCCCACGTCCGTGGTCATGGCTTCCTCCTTGTCGCGCTGTCTCCCAGGCACCAGAGCGGCGCCAGGCCGGAGGGCTGTCGTCGGCCCGCCGCCTTCGCACCAGTGGTCAGCCGGATGTCAGCAGCTTCGGGAACACCTGCTCGGCGAGCAGGCGCATTGTCGTGTCGGCGTCACGCACCGACAGATGTCCGGAATGGACACCCAGGCTGATGACGATGTCGTCACCGCAGCGCGCGGCGACGCGTTCAAGCTGGCCCAGCACCTCGTCCGGTGAGCCGACCAGAAGCTTGTCGTCGGCGAGCTTGTCATCGAAGGCGTCACGACCGCCGATGTTCGCGAGGCTCTCGTAGCCGGGATAGGCACTGCTCGACGTCGACTGCCAGGATCGAACCGCCGCACTGATCGCGGCGGTGTTCCGCTGTTCGTCGAGCCTCCCCTTCCGCCGCGCCTCGTCCGGTGAATCGCTCACCACGCAGGGGAAGGAAAGCTGGATCTGTGGTGCGGCACGATGGCCGGCGGCCGACCAGGTGGAGCGGAACAGCCCGATCCGCTCGCCGAGCTCCGCCACCGACATCGCGTTGGGGACGGTCTGCAGATGGTGCCCGGACCTCGCCGCCGCGGCGACGGAGTCGAGGCTGCGTGCCGAGGCGACAAAGACCGGTGGGTGCGGCTGCTGCACGGGCCGGGGCAGCAGCGTCACCGGTCCAAAGCGGTGGAACGCGCCGTTCCACTCGGCGTTCTCGGTGGTCCACAGCAACTTCACGGCCTCGACGCCCTCGGTGAACCGGGACCGGCTCTCGTCGAGGGAGATACCGAAGGCCCGGAACTCGTCTGGCAGGAACGCCCGCCCGAAGGCGGCGTCCAGGCGCCCGTGGGAGATGTTGTCGAGCATCGCGAGCTTCCCGGCGAGCTTTACCGGATGGACGAATGCCGGGATCGTCGCACTGGTTCCCAGCCGCACCCGACGGGTGCGGCCCGCCGCCGCCGCGAGAAAGGTCACCGGGTCGGGACTGTAACCGCCGTACGGAAAGAAGTAGTGCTCCACCATCTTGACGTGGTCGAAGCCGAGATCCTCGGCGAGGTCCACCAGGTGGAGGGCCTCGTCAAAGTAGTCCTGGGCACTTTTGTCTCGCGGGCCGACGGTGGGAAAGAAGACGATTCCGATCTTCACGGTCTCTCACTCTCGCCTGGCCGCGTCGTTCGTCGCCGCTCCGCTCGGTTCAGGCTGGCGCGAATCCGTCATGGGTCAGGTCGCGATGGCGCACCATCCAGCCACCGCGGGTCGGAACAAGATGGTCCGCGCAGACGACACTGGCGAACAGCTCCAGCTCGCCGCCCTTGGGCGTGCGCATCGCCAGCGCGTAGCAGCGGGTGTCGACGGTTCCGTTCGGGCCGGGACGCACCTGGAGCATGYCGATCCAGTGCCGCACCTGCAGACCGCTCGCGGCGGCCCGCTCGACGCTGGCACGTGCCGAGGCTCGGATGGCCGGCCGGCCGAGCAGCGGATCCATACGTGCGGCCTCCTGGAAGACCGCGTCCTCGGCGAAGGTGTCCGCCCAGCTGTCCGCCTGCCGCTCGTCGAGGAGGCCCATCTGGTGGGCGTAGAATTGAAGAACCTGCGTGTACAGCTCCGCCGGCGCGAACGAGGCGGTAGGCGAGGCCTGCTGGGTCATGAAGAGCCCCCTCGGGTCGAAGGTGTTCGGGACCGGTGGCCAGGTCAGGCCGGYAGGCCACCGTCGAGCAGGAATTCCCCGTATGCTCCGGCGCTCGGTTCGAGCTGCAGCGCCACGTGGCTGGCGAGACTGTGGACATCCCGCCAGAACCGCTGGAGCGCKCTGTTCATCAGCTGGCCGCGCGACCCCGCCGTGCGGAACAGGGTCTCCACCGCCCCGACCAGCCGATCCGCCGCCAGCGCGCAGTCATGCGCGTTGCGCAGCGTCTCCGCCGGGTGCACCGGGCCGCTGTCACACACCGCCGCCGCGCGCCGTAGCAGGAGTTCGGCGATGTCGATCTCCCCGGCGACCCGGGCGGCAGTCAGGTGCGCCGCCGCCCGCCGCGTCGGGGATCCGCCGGGCCACCCGCCCCCCTCAGTGATCCGCCGCGCCCACGAGCGGTGGGCACCACGCGCCGCGCCGAGTGCCGGGCTGGCGAACAGCACACCGCTGATCGCGCGGTGCGGCACCCGGTGGCAGGCCGCGGCGGACCCCACCGGTCGGCCGCGCATCAGTTCCGCGCGGTCGAATGCCCGGTGTGGGGGGACGAACACGCCGTCCAGGACGAGCGTGTTGCTGCCCGTGCCACGCATGCCGGTGCTGAACCAGGTGTCCGTGATGGTGAAGTCGGCGCGCGGCACGGCGAAGAACCACGGCTGCGGTTCCGCCTGGCCGCCGATGTCCGCCGCGACCAGGGCCCAGTCGGCGAAGTCCACCCCGCTGGTGAAGGCCCACTCGCCGCGCAGCAGCCAGCCGCGGTGGTCGAGCCGGGCCGTGCCGGCCGGCTGGAGCGCGCC
Organism: Frankia sp. CgMI4; assembly: GCF_001756285.1. Lineage (NCBI taxonomy): Bacteria > Bacillati > Actinomycetota > Actinomycetes > Frankiales > Frankiaceae > Frankia > Frankia sp. CgMI4. Next base: position 1,763 of record NZ_MAQZ01000115.1, on the reverse strand, counting down.
CACCACGAACGCGTCCGGCCCGTCGGACCACAGCTCGGCCTGGCCCTGTTCGGGCAGGTAGGCGCCCATGCGGGCGGCACCGGCGGTCACCGCCGCGCACCACGCCGCCGCGGCGCAGCCGGCGCCGACCAGCGCGAGCGCGTCGAGGAGCTCCAGCACCGCCCCGTCGCAACCGCCCCACCGGGTCGGCACGAGATGCCGCGCGAAACCGGCGGCGACCAACGACTTCACCACGTCCGGATGCAGAACCCGGCGCTCGTCCGCCTCCTCGGCGTGGCGTGCCGCCGTCGATGCGGCTTCGACGGCGCCGGCGCGCAGGAAAGCCGCCGATGCCCCTGCCATCAGGCACCTCCTAAAGGGTCGAACCCCGACCTGCGGGCCTGCGAGAGGTCGGCCGTGACGGGCCCGCTCAGCGTCGTGCGCGCTCCGCGTACTCCTTCGCGTGCGCGAGGGTCGCCGAGCTGTTGGTGCTCAACGCGGTGCGCACGAAGTCCCGGGCGTCCGACACCGTCGCGTCTCCTCCGAGGACCGCGCCGATGYCCGCCTCGTTGATCGCGACCGTGTGCCGTGAGGTCGCCCGCACGCCATCCGCGCCGGGCTCCAGGAGCCACTGCCCCGTGTGCATCGTCATGAGGGCCGGCAGCACGGTCTGCTTGTAGACGATCTTCCGGTGGGGCAGGYACACCCGCACCGATCTGGTGGTGTGCGACGACCCGTCCTTCGAGCGGGTGTCCATCTCCAGAACCTGGATGCCGGCGACGTCCTCCGTCAGCGTGACCCGCGCGACATGCGGCAGGCGGCCCTCCCACAGCTGCGCCTCGTTGAGGAAGTCGTAGACGTCCGCGGCGGCCCCGTTGATCTGCACCGTGTCGTCGATGTCGAGGAGCAGATCGGAGCGGGCCGCGGCCAGCTCCGCGTTCTGCTTCAGCGCCGCCAGCTCCGACCGGCTGTTGCGGTCAACCGCCTGCTCGATCCACTCCAGGGCCGCCGGATCGTCGTTGACGGCCCGGTAGTCGTGCAGGAGACGGACCCGTGACCGGTCCAACGCCAGCGGCTCGATCATCCAGGCGCCGCCCATCGACGCTACCGGCGGCGCGGACACCTCCTGGCGGAACTCCACCCGCAGCCCGATCGGATCCAGCGAGCGCCGTGACGTCCACGTCTTGACCTCGTCGTTCGCGAGGGCCCAGAGCTGGATGCGCTCGGTCCCCCGACCCGTCTCCCGCTGCTCGACGTGCACGGTGGGYGGGAACATCAGCGGCCACCGCGTGACGTCCGCGATGAATCCGTAGATCGTCGTGGCCTCGGCGTCGATCTCCACCTCGTGCTCGACCTCGCGAGCGGCGGTGTTCGTTGTCTGTCCCACTTCTCTCCCTCTCCGGGCCGCGCCGGAACCGGCCGGCGAGCCGGCCCGACAGTCAGAAGTTCCCGAGGCCACCGCAGACGTTGATGGCCTGAGCTGTGATCGACGCGGCCGAGTCCGAGACCAGATAGCCGACCATGCCGGCCACCTCGTCAGGCGTCGAATAGCGGCCGAGCGGGATCTTCGCCTCGAAACGGTCCAGTACCTCCTGCTCGGAGATCTGCCATGCGTCCGCATACCCCTGTCGGAGCCGCTGCGCCATCGGGGTCTCGACATAGCCGGGGCAGACCGCGTTCACCGTGATCCCGTAGCTGTTCACGTCGGTTGGGTGGCGGCCTTGTAGATCTTGTTCGGTGATCGTGTGGCGTTCGCGGGCTGGTGGGTGATGATCGGATAGCGT